>NZ_JBSHAY010000005.1:0-8452 GCF_053611725.1 Streptomyces sp. NPDC054783
CCGCCAGGCCTCATGACCCGGCGGGACGCCCCGTCGCGCCCCGCACCGCCGCTAGTTGCGGCGCCCGGCGGGATCGTGGGCGAAGGAGTCCCGGTCGGCGCCGGGCGCCGATGCGGAACCGCTGACACCGGTGCCGGCGCCGGCCGGCGCCGGCTCAGCCCGGTCACCGTGCCCCGGCCACCAGGCGGCGTGGCCGATCAGCGCGGTGAGGCTCGGGGTGAAGAACATCGCCATGACGAAGGCGGCGACGGCGATGCCGAAGGAGACCGCGAAACCCATCTCCGTGAGCAGCGAGTTGCCCGCCAGCATCATCGTGGCGAAGGTCGCCGCCAGGATGAAGCCGGCCGCGGCGACCGTCGGACCGGCGTGACGCAGCGCCATGCCGGCCGCCTCGCGCGGCTCGCGGCCCTCGCGGGCCTCCTCGCGGAGCCGGGCGATCATGAGGATGTTGTAGTCGGTGCCGATGGCGACCACGAACAGATACATGATCACCGGGAGCATGAACATCAGCCCCGAGTGTCCCTGCCCCTTCTGGAAGATCCACACAGTGGCGCCGAGGGTGGCGCCGAAGCCGAGGCCCACCGATGCCATCAGGTACCAGGGGGCGACGACGCTGCGCAGCAGCAGGCCGAGGATGATCATGATGAGGATGGCGGCCACCGGGAAGACCGTCTTGTAGTCGTGGTTCACCGCGGTGTTGATGTCCTTGTAGATCGAGGACATACCGCCGACGACCGCCTTGGTGCCGTCAGGGGCGTTGGTGTGAGCGACGTCCCGCACCCGGCCGACCGTGTCGATCGCCTTGTCCGTCGACGCCTCGTACTTGAGCGTGACGGTGAAGTCCGCGGTGCTGCCGTCCTTGTTCACCTGCGTCATGCGGGCGTTCGCGACCCCGTCCACGGCCCCGAGCTTGCTCGCGTACGCGGCGAAGGCCGACTTGTCCAGTGGCTTGCCGTCGGTGCTGGACAGGTAGACGTCGGTGGGTGCCGCGGCGCCCGCCGAGTACGCCTTCTGCATCTGGTCCTGGACGACCATGGACTCCTTGGTCTTCGGCATGGAGCCCGAGGCAAGGTCGAACGTGGCGTGGTAGCCGAAGATGCCGGCCGCCAGCGCGACCAGGACGAGACCGGACAGCACGGTGGTGAGCGCCGGACGGCGCTGGACCCCGCGGCCGAGGGCGGCGAAGCGGGCGTTCTCCGGTTCCTTCTGCCAGGACTTGGAAGGCCAGAAGACCTTCGGCCCGATCAGCGAGACCACCGCCGGGATCAGGGTCAGACCCGCGACGAGGGTCGCACCGACCGCGATGGCGAGCGCCGGGCCCATCTGCTTGAGGAAGCCGAGGGTGGACAGCACCAGCGCGAGGAACGCGATGATGACGGCCCCGGCCGCCGAGGCGATGGCCTCTCCGACCCGGCCGACCGCGTTGACCATGGCCTGCTTGGGTTCGTCGCCCAGGCGCAGGCGTTCGCGGTAGCGGAACATCAGGAACAGGAAGTAGTCCGTACCCACGCCGAAGAGCACGACGATCAGGATCGACGAGATCGAGCTGTTCGCCTGGAGGTCGAACAGCTTGGTGGCGTAGGCGATCAGGCCGTTGGCGACGGCCGAGACCAGGCCGATCAGCACCAGGGGCAGTACGGCCAGGATCGGTGCCCGGAAGATGATCAGCAAGGTGACCAGGATGATCGCGAAGGTGCCGAAGCCGATCAGCGCCTGTCCTCGCTTGGACGAGTCCTGCTGGTCGAGAGCCTGGGCGGCGCTACCGCCGAGCTTGACGTCGAGATGCGTGCCCTTGGCCAGCTGCTTGACGTCGTCGCGCAACACCTTGGCCGCGTCGGCCTGTTTGGGCTGGCCTGCGTTCTTGCTGTCCATCTGGACCAGGGTCAGGTCATACCTGCCGTCCTTGGACGGCAGGCCGGGGACGACCTTCTGCACCTGGTCGATGTGCTTGTTGCTCAGTTGTGTGGTGATCCGCGCGATGTCCTGCTTGTCGGCGGCGGTCAGCTTGCCGCCGTCCGTGCGCTGGTACAGCGCGATCGCGGATGGGGTGAAGGCGCTGGGGAACGCCTTCTGTTGGAGATCTGCCGCTTTGATGGACTCGTAACTCTTGGGAAGGAAGCTGCTCTCGTCACTGTTCGAGGGCAGACTCGGGGCGGTGGCGACGATCGCCACCGCGGCGATCAGCCATGCCACGATCGTCCACACAGGGTGTCGGACGACTGTGGCTCCAATACGTCGGAACATGCGGAAGGTCCTCCTGGACAGGAAGATCACCGCAGCCCGGGGAGCGGTCCCTGGCACATCGGCGACCCTGATCGGCACGTATCGAACACGGGCCGGTCGATCGGTTGTCTTGAGTGACATGGTAGTGACGGAATGCGAACGTCATCTCATCATTTGGTCTCGCTCTCGAGTGATGTTCGAGCGCTCGGGGGACGTGGAGCGCCCAAGGGGCAGGGGAGTCCTCGACGGAGGAACCAGGACGGGCCGGTCAACCGAGGACGAACGGGAGTTCGGCGGCGAAGTCACCCAGTTCGGCCTGCTCCGCTTCGGTCGGCGCTCGGCGACCGGTGCCGATCAGCAGCGCGTCCTTGTCGGAGAACGAGGCGGGGAACGAAGTGCCGGCGATCTTCTCCAGCCCCGCGCGCGCCGCCGCGAGCGTCTCGGCGGGCGGTTCGGCGGCCGAGGGCAGATGGGCGATCAGGTCGAGGTGGTGCAGGGTCCATTCGACCACGTACGCGGACAGGTAGTCGGCGACGGTCAGTACCTCGTCGCGCGTGCCGACACGGACGGCCGGATGGGCGAGCTCGGCGGCACGGCCCGCCGCGGAACCGACGTCGTCCAAGTGGAACTTCAGCCACCGCGGCTCACCGTAGGCGGCGGCCAGCCGCGGGATCAGCGCGTCGAGCGGATCCTCGCCGGTCGGCGGCTCGACCAGGTTCCAGTACGTGACCGCGTCCACCGTCGGTTCGGCGTCGACGGGTGTGACCAGGGTGATCAGGACGTCCTGGGCGTCGATGACCAGATGGCACACCAGGTCCCGTACCAGCCAGCCGGTACAGCCGGACGGCCGCTCGAAGCCCTCGTCCGGGAGTTCCGCGACCGCTGTACGCAATGCCGTCCAAGAGCGTGAGAAGAGATCCACTGGTCGCACGGTAGTGCGGGGCCGGCATGGCGGACAACCGAATTCGGAGGGACCGGAAGCCACTTCGCCCCGGGGCTCACCGCGCGGAGGGCGAAAGCCGGTAGGAGGCCCCGAGGTCGCGCACCTCCACCGAGCAGCACACCCTCTCCTCACCCCCGTCGGCCACCAACAGATGCTTGGCGAGCAGAACCAGCACGCCCTCGGACAGCCGGGCCTTCTGCGCCTCGGGGCGGCCGGGCATGAGGCCGACCTGCACATGCACGAAAGCGGCCTCCTCGCTCACGCCGTCCCCGGCATACGTCTCCGCCGGCCGGAGCAGCGTCTTGCACACGCCCGACGTACCGGACTCCTCGACCACGAGCGGATGCAACTCCTTGACAAAGGCACAAGCGTCGAAGGCTCCGGCCAGGCGGGAGGAGTAGTCGACCGTGAGGTACGGCATGGAGGACCTTTCGCGCGTTCCCCGTAGTTTTACTGGGCAACTATTTTCCCTCACGCCGCCGGCCGGCCCCACCTGGCCCCCTCCACATCGGGCCGGCCGTCCACCCGTTGGGCTCCCTCACCACCGCCCGCCCCTCCGCGCTGGTGCGGCCCGGATGGCGCACGCGATCGACGCCGAGGCCCGCGGTGCCGCGACTGAGCCTCAACTCGCTTTCTTCATGGCTTACTTCACACCTTGACCCCCAATGGTCTGTACCTCTAGTTTCACTGCCCAGCCATGCATCGAGCGCCGCGCTCACCGTTGGCCGTCCCTTCCGGAGGTGCACGCCGCCCGATGCCCACCCCCCACCCGAAAGGCCACTCTCCTTCATGGCCAGGTCCCGTTCCGCCGCCGTCCTCACAGCCGCGCTGGGCCTCTCCGCATGCCTGCTCACCGCTTCCCCGGCCCAGGCCGGCCCGGACGCGCCCGCCACGCAGGCATCCGACACCTGCTGGGCGACCCACTACGGCCCGCAGCCGCCCGGCGCCCTGACGGCCAGCGGCGAACTCTTCGACAACAACGCCGACACCGTGGCGACCTCGCTCAGCAGGCAGCCCCAACTGCCCTTCGGTACACGCGTACAGGTCATGAACACCGCCAACGGCAGGTCGCTGGTGGTCCGCGTCAACGACCGGGGCACGTTCGCCTGGACTCCGCAGGTACCCAAGTGCCTGGACCTGACCGACGGCGCCTTCGGCCGGCTCGGCGGAAGCATCGATCCCGACGCCGGACACATCGTCGTCACCGAGACCGTCCTCGGCTGACGGTCCCGTACCCACACCATCGGCCGGCAGCACACCACGTCCGCCGGAACCGGCACGCACCCCATCCACCCGACCAGGACAGGAGCACCTGTCGATGCACCTCCGCCTCGCCGAACTCCCCTACAGACCCATACGCTTGGGGCGTCTCGCACGCTTCCTGACCGGCGGCGTCGTCGCCACCCTCCTCGCCGCGTTGTTCATCGCCACGCCCGCCCGGGCCGCGGACGGCCAGATCACCGGGCTGGCCGGCAAGTGCGTGGACGTGGCAGGCGCCAACAGCGCGAACGGCACTGCCGTACAGCTCTACGACTGCAACGGAACCGGTGCCCAGATCTGGTCGAACCCGGGTGACGGCACCCTGCGGGCGCTCGGCAAGTGCCTGGACGTCGTCGACCGCAGCACTGCCGACGGCGCGGCGGTCCAGCTGTGGGACTGCTCCGGCGGCGCCAACCAGCAGTGGGTGGTCACCTCGGCCCACGACATCGTCAACCCGGCCGCGAACAAGTGCCTGGACGTGCGGGACAACAACAGCGCCAACGCCACGCGGCTGCAGATCTGGACCTGCACGGGCGGCGCGAACCAGAAATGGAACGCTCCGGCCGGCGGCGGGAGCGGCACACCGTCCGGATTCGTCGTCTCCGAAGCCCAGTTCGACCAGATGTTCCCGAACCGGAACAGCTTCTACACCTACAGCGGCCTCGTCCAGGCCCTGAGCGCCTATCCGGGCTTCGCGAACACCGGCAGCAACACGGTCAGGAAGCAGGAGGCCGCCGCCTTCCTCGCCAACGTCAGCCACGAGACGGGCGGCCTGGTCTACGTCGTCGAGCAGAACACCGCCAACTACCCGACCTACTGCGACTGGAGCCAGCCGTACGGCTGCCCCGCCGGACAGGCCGCCTACTACGGGCGCGGCCCGCTCCAGCTCAGCTGGAACTTCAACTACAAGGCCGCCGGTGACGCACTCGGCATCGACCTGCTGGACAACCCCTGGCAGGTGCAGAACGACGCCTCCGTCGCCTGGAAGACGGGCCTTTGGTACTGGAACACCCAGTCGGGGCCGGGCTCGATGACCCCGCACGACGCCATGGTCAACGGTGCCGGCTTCGGCCAGACCATCCGCAGCATCAACGGCTCCCTGGAGTGCGACGGCAAGAACCCCGCGCAGGTGCAGAGCCGCGTCGATGCCTACCAGCGCTTCACCCAGATCCTCGGCGTCTCGCCGGGCGGCAGCCTGTACTGCTGACCGAGTCCGCCCTTGCTCACGGGTGCACCGCGTCGGCAGCGGACGCGGTGCACCGCGTGCCTCCGTCCCCGCAGGGACGGCCGGTTCAGGCGGACACCGTCTGGAGGGGAAGCTCGATCAGGACGTAGGCGAGGGACGCGCAGACCAGGGCGGCGCCCAGCGTGAGGGCGCGCTCTTTGTGGGTACGGGCCATCAGCAGCGGGATGAGCACGAAGAGAGCGAGGCATGCCCATGCCTGCGCGGCGTAGTGCAGGTTCCACGCGTATGCCAGGCCCTCCATGCCGAAGAGTCCGGCGAGCGCGGCCAGACCGGTGACGCGGCGGCGCGTGTCCGGGCCACGCCGCCACCAGTGGCCGGCGACTGCGAGCAGCGGTCCCGCCACGCCGGCCATGCCGAGCCACACCAGCGGAAAGAACAGATCCCCCGCACCGTCGCGCCCGAACTCGGCATAGCCGTAGTAACCGACCACCAGGCCGACCTCCGCGCCGAGACCCCCGACCGCGGCCTGGGACACGGGGCCCTGCCGATGCAGCAGTGCTCCGGCGGCGAACGCGACAGCGGACCAGACCGTACCGGAGTTGGCGATCTGCTGCCAGGCTCCGGGAAGCCACCCCTGGGCCAGGTTGGTGAGGACGCCGAGCAGCAAGCCGGCACCCGACGCCACCGCCGTCGGACCGCCCCACGCGCGCAGTCGGCACCTCAGGCCCACCGGACGGCTGGGCATGGTCGTCGTCATCGTCGCCCCCACGGTCGCGAGTTCTACAGCCCGCACTATACACACTATGTATACATGGTGTGTTTACGCGGTCGGCGCCCGGCGCGCGGCCCTGCTCCTCCACATGCAGGGCGGCGAGGAAACCACCGGCTCAGGTCGGCCGGCGGACTCCCCCGCGTTGCTGGAGGAGGTCTTCGCGGTGCTGCGGACGCCACGCCAGGGGGTAAGCACCGGTCCGGCTCAGCGGACGGCGTCCATGCGCTGGGTGCCGATGACCGACAGCAGCCGCAGGGCCTCCTCGGACGGTGTGCCGGGGACGGCGGTGTAGATCACGACCTGCTGGTCCCGGTCGGCGAGGTCGAGGGCGTCGCAGTTGACGGTGACGGGCCCGACCTGCGGATGCCGGAAGGTCTTGCGGAGCGTGGGTTCCCCGTCGACGTCGTGGGAGTCCCACAGCCGGGCGAACTCCTCGCTGCCGGCGCGGAGTTCGCGGATCAGGCCGGTCACCTCGGGATCGTCGGGGTAGCGGGCGGCGGCCGTGCGCAGCCGGCGGGCCGCGTGCCGGGCGAACGCGTCGGCGTCGGACACGCCGTACAGCCGCCGCCCCTCGGGGCGCGGCCCGAGGAAGACGCGCCGCGCGAGGTTGCGCTCGCGGCGCGGCAGAGCCGAGAAGTCCTCCATCAGGGCGGCGGCCAGTGCGTTCCAGGCGAGCACCTCCAGCGTGGCCGAGGTGACGAAGGCGGCGGACTGCGGCAGCCGGTGGATCAGGTCGAGGATGCTCTGCCGCACCTCGCGCGGGGGCCCGGGCGCCGGGTCCGGCGGGGCACCGGCCAGCAGATGGAGGTGCTCGCGTTCGGCGTCCGACAGCCGCAGGGCGCGGGACAGGCCGGCCAGTACCTCGCGGGACGGACGCGGGCCGCGGGCCTGCTCCAGCCGGGTGTAGTACTCGGTCGAGATGAACGCCAGGTGCGCCACCTCCTCGCGGCGCAGCCCCGGGGTACGGCGGCGCGGCCCCGCGGCCAGGCCCACGTCGGCAGGGCTGATCCGCTCGCGCCTGCTGCGCAGGAATCCCGCCAGTTCCACTCTGTCCACACCCCCAGTGTGCGGGTACCCGGCGAGCCCCATCCAGGTACTGCCGGTGCCTGGATGGGCCCGTCCCCCCGGCGCACGCTCGCTGCCATGGACAACACACAGAACGCCGTGGGCGACGCACGGAACGACGACACGCCCGCGTACGGCCTGCTGGCCGGCAAGGTCGCCTTCGTCACCGGTGCCGGGCGCGGCATCGGCGCCGCCGCGGCTCGGCTCTTCGCCCGGGAAGGGGCCCGGGTCCTGCTCGCGGCCCGCACCGAGGCCCAGCTGAAGGCCGTCACCGATGAGGTGCGGGCGGCGGGCGGCACCGCTGACTACGTCGTGTGCGACCTGGCCGACACGGCGAGCGTGCGCGCCGCCGTGGACCGGACCGTCGACCTGTACGGCCGCCTCGACATCGCCTTCAACAACGGCGCGACGATCCAGCCGCCCGGCCCCATGGACCAGCTACCGGAGGCCGAGTTCGACCATGTCTACACGGTGAACCTCAAGAGCGTCTGGCTGGCCATGGTCGCCGAGGTCGCCGCCATCCGGGCCACCGCCGGGACGGGCGCCATCGTCAACAACTCCTCCATCGGCAGTCTGCGGGGCAACCCCGAACTGCCCGCGTACGGTGCGATGAAGCGGGCGGTGAACAGCCTCACCGAGTCGGCCGCCGTGACCTACGGCCCCGAAGGCATCCGCGTCAACGCGATCGCGCCCGGCAACACCCTGACGGAGATGATCAGGGCCTGGGAAGCGGAGGCCCCCGGTCTCCAGGACCGGCTCACGGCACTCACCCCGCTGCGCCGCGCGGCCGTCCCCGAGGAGATCGCCGAGGCCGCCGCCTGGCTGCTGAGCGACCGTGCCTCCTTCGTGACCGGCACGGTGCTGAAGGTCGACGGAGGCGCGCCCCCCCCGACCCCCCGGCCCCGGGGGGCCCCCCCGACCCGAAAACACACAGGGGGCGCGGGCCCGCCCAGGGCGCCCCCCCGGGGGGGGGGGGGCCGGCCCCTGTTGTGGCCCAACACCA